>NZ_JACVVF010000039.1:0-44449 GCF_016648095.1 Pseudomonas sp. S32 | reverse complement strand
TTGGTGGCTGTGCGCGTCTCCGCGCGCGCGCAGCGCGCGATGCGCCGCGCGGGCGGCGCGCGATCTGCGCGCCGCCGCACAACTCAAACCGGCCACATCTGCGCAAACAACGGCTATTCGACGCCATGCAAAAAAGGCCCGAGGCTTTCGCAAGCCCCGGGCCTTCATTCAACCGCAACCCACTATCAGTGGAACTGCTCTTCCTCGGTAGAGCCGGTCAGTGCCGTCACCGACGACGCCCCACCCTGGATCACGGTGGTCATGTCATCGAAGTAGCCGGTGCCCACTTCCTGCTGGTGCGCCACGAAGGTGTAGCCCTTGCTGGCGTCAGCGAACTCCTGCTCCTGCAGCTTCACGTAGGCGGTCATGTCGTTACGGGCGTAGTCATGCGCCAGGTTGAACATGCCGTGCCACATGTTGTGGATACCCGCCAGGGTGATGAACTGGTGCTTGTAGCCCATGGCCGACAGCTCGCGCTGGAACTTGGCGATGGTCGCGTCGTCCAGGTTTTTCTTCCAGTTGAAGGAAGGCGAGCAGTTGTACGACAGGATCTGGTCCGGGTACTCCTTCTTGATCGCTTCGGCGAAGCGGCGGGCTTCGTCCAGGTCTGGCTTGGCGGTTTCGCACCAGATCAGGTCGGCATACGGCGCGTAGGCCAGGCCGCGGGCGATGGCCTGGTCAAGGCCGGCGCGCACCTTGTAGAAGCCTTCACGGGTACGCTCGCCAATGACGAAAGGCTGGTCGTACGGGTCGCAGTCGCTGGTCAGCAAGTCGGCAGCGTTGGCGTCGGTGCGGGCCAGGATGATGGTGGGTACACCCGACACGTCGGCAGCCAGGCGCGCAGCCACCAGCTTCTGAACAGCTTCCTGGGTAGGCACCAGTACCTTGCCACCCATGTGGCCGCATTTTTTCACCGAGGCCAGTTGGTCTTCGAAGTGCACGCCGGCAGCGCCTGCCTCGATCATGTTCTTCATCAGCTCGTAGGCGTTCAGTACGCCGCCAAAGCCGGCTTCGGCGTCGGCCACGATTGGCGCGAAGTAGTCGATGTAGCCATCGTCACCCGGGTTCTTGCCGGCCTTCCACTGGATCTGGTCGGCGCGGCGGAACGAGTTGTTGATGCGCTTGACCACGGTGGGCACCGAATCGACCGGGTACAGCGACTGGTCGGGGTACATCGACTCGGCCGAGTTGTTGTCGGCAGCAACCTGCCAGCCCGACAGGTAGATGGCCTGGATGCCGGCTTTTACCTGCTGCACGGCCTGGCCACCGGTGAGGGCGCCCATGCAGTTGACGAAGTCTTTTTCTGGGCGGAAGGACGGGTGGGCACCTTGGGTGACCAGCTTCCACAGTTTTTCGGCACCCTGGCGCGCCAGGGTGTGCTCCGGCTGCAGGGAGCCACGCAGGCGAACGACATCGGCGGCGGTGTAGGTACGGGTCACGCCTTTCCAGCGCGGGTTCTCGGCCCAGTCTTTTTCGAGGGCTGCAATTTGCTGTTCGCGTGTCAGTGCCATGGAAATAAACCTCGTCGCATCGATCTTGGGGTAATTGTGCTGATGCTCGGGGCCGGTCAGGGGCCAGGCGGTTGTCCTGTACGCAGGAATGCGACGACGAAGGTGAAGGCGCGAAGGGGAAGGGTGTGCAGGCCAGGCACGCATGTGCTTCGGCAGGTCGGCTCGTGGTTGCCTTGCTGCTCAGCGCTGCGATTGCCAGTACTGCGGTGATGCGCTTCCGTCCCTCGGGACAACTTCTTCGTTGCAGTCGCAATCCTGTCGAACCGCCTTCTGGGCCGTGTGGACGCGAGGTTACCCCTGGGGTGAGCGGAGTGCACCTCGAAGGCCCCGTTCAGGGCCCCTGATTAGCGGGAGCGAGGCCATCATGCCCTTGGTAAAAAGAGCCTGTCAAACGTTTTGTAGTGCTTTTTTTGGTCTACTACATCTTTGGTCTAATACGACTCGTCAGTCAGTTTCAAGGCCGTTGGTCGAGCCCTTGAGTGGCCTGGATTCACTCCAGAAGCTCCACTTTTACCCGCAGCGTCATGCTATCCCCCCGCTGCGTGCCGTAAGTGCGGCTTGAATCGCTACGCCCTGCGATGCTTTGCGGGTTGTACCCTGCAAGGGGCAACCACTCGCCGAGCTTGCCGGTGATGGTCGTGTCGGTGCTCTGTACTTTCACTACATCAGCACGTCCGCTGCTCATTCGGTCATTATTGGTGCTTATTTGCAGCCTGACGGTGTCGCCGCTCAGGCTTGGCGTCACGTAAAAACCCTGGGTTACATTGCGGTACTGGGTATCACTGCGCAGGCGCCCGTAGTCATCGGTGCCAACCTGGGTAACAGGGATGCTCTGGCCCAGTTGAATCAGCGCCGGTTGCCCTTCGCTGGCCTGGATTTGTTGCACGCCCCCTTCGCGGTTCTGCGTGCTGTGGCGGATGACCTGGCCGTTGCCGCGGTTATCCTGGTAGTTGCTGTCGTCGTTGTCGACGCTGATGAGCAGGCGTTTTGGGGCGGTGTCCAGCTGCTGCAACAAGGTGCGCAAATCATCGATGCGCTGCGTACTGGCGTTCACTACCAGCTTGTTCTCGAAGGCGGTCACCGTTCCATCCCCGCCGATGAATGCCTTGGCGGTAGGCAGCAGCTCGGCGCTGCTGCGGTGTTGCAGTGGCAGTACCTCGGTGGCGGCGTGGGCAGTAAAACTGGCAATGAGCAGCAGGCCGAAGGCAAGAGGGCGTAGCGGCATGGCGTTGTTCCCCGCATGGTGGAATAGGCATGTTGGCAAATCTAAAGCACTGTGGCTGAGCCTGGGTGATCCAGGCCCCATTATCTATATTTATCCGTTAAGCTATAAAATATAGTTCGCTAGATAATCAAGGATAAACCTATGAGCCCGTCCCGCCCCATTTTCCGCCGTACCGCGCTGGCAGAGACCCTGGTGCGCGACCTTGCCGGTGAATCACTGGTGGATTACAGCTCGGGTATGTTCCTGGCCGCGCCCAGGCGCACCGGCAAGAGCACCTTCCTCAACAACGACCTTGCGCCGGCGTGCGTGCAGCGCGGCTGGTTGCCCGTATACGTCGACTTGTGGTCGGACCGCGATACGGACCCGGCCGAACTCATCAGCGGGGCCATCGGCACGGCACTGGCCCACTTCGAGGGCACGCTGGCCAAAACGGCGAAGAAGGCTGGCATCGACAAGATCAACCTGCTGCGTACCTTGAGCTGGGACTTTACCCGGCCGCAACTGCCTGCCGGCACGACCCTGGCACAGGCACTGGCCGTGCTGCACCAGGTGGCTGGCCAAATGGTCATCCTGATCATCGACGAAGCCCAGCATGCACTCAACAGCGCAGGCGGGCTGAATGCCATGTTTGCCCTGAAGGCTGCACGCGACCAGCTTAACCGGGGTGACCGGCCAGACGGCTTGCGCCTGGTATTCACAGGTTCCAGCCGCGACAAGCTGGCCAACCTGGTGCTCAAGAGCAAACAGCCCTTCTACGGCGCCAGCATTACCCCGTTCCCCTTGCTGGGGCGTGATTTTGTCGAGTTCATCACCCAGGTGTGGAACAGCCGGCTGGCAGACAGCAACCAGTTCAAGGTCGATGACCTGGAGGATGCCTTCGAGCGGGTAGGGCGGCGGCCAGAAATGCTCGGCAAGCTGCTGGCTGAGGTAAGCGTGGGGCTCGGCGCGGCGGGGAACCTGGGGGCGCTGTTGCGTACGGGTGCGCTGAACCACCAAGCCGGCGTGTGGAGCGACTACGAAAGTGCCTGGAACGACCTGTCGCCGTTGCAGCAGGCGGTATTGGCGGTGATGGCTGGGCGGTCGCTGGGCGCCCAGCCTTTCACGCCGTTCAGCGAGCAGACCCTGGCCGACGTCAACCGCACCCTTGAGCGCCAGCAGGCGGAACCCAATGCCAGCACGCCGAACGTACAAAAAGCCCTGGACGCGTTGCGCGAAAAGGAACTGGTATGGAAGGCCAACCGTGGCGAGTACGCGCTGGAAGATGCCTCCATGGCCGAGTGGTTGGTGAAAGGCAGTTTGGCGTAGGTGTCACCCCGGGCTGGCGGCTGATGATGAACGGTGGCCGCTGTCAGACAAATTCCGTAACATCGCGCCCCTGCTTTTTCACTGCCCTTCGCGGGCCGCAACACAGGATGCTCATGAAACCTGCCAACCTACGTGCCGACCTGCTGGCCGGCCTGACGACTTCGTTTGCGCTGGTGCCTGAGTGCATCGCCTTTGCCCTGGTGGCCCACCTCAACCCGCTGATGGGCCTGTACGGCGCGTTCATCATCTGCACCCTGACTGCGCTGTTCGGTGGCCGGCCGGGGATGATTTCTGGTGCTGCCGGCTCAATGGCCGTGGTGATCGTGGCGCTGGTAGTGCAGCACGGCGCCCAATACCTGCTGGCAACGGTATTGCTGGGGGGTGTGGTGATGATGCTGTTCGGTTTGTTGCGCCTGGGCAAACTGGTGCGCCTGGTGCCTTACCCGGTGATGCTGGGCTTCGTCAACGGCCTGGCCATCGTTATCGCCATGGCCCAGCTGGAGCACTTCAAGCAAGGCGAGCAATGGTTGACGGGCACGCCGTTGTACCTGATGGCCGGGCTGGTGGGCCTGACCATGCTGGTGGTCTACGGGCTGCCCAAACTGACCCGCACGGTGCCCCCGGCGCTGGTGGCGATTCTCGGCGTGGGCCTGTTGGTATACCTGCTCGATCTGCCCACCCGCACCCTGGGTGACATGGCGCACATTGCCGGTGGCCTGCCGCCGCTGGCGCTGCCCGATGTGCCCTGGAACCTGGAAACCCTGCGCATCATTGCCCCTTATGCGGTGCTGATGGCCATGGTCGGCCTGCTGGAAACCCTGCTTACCCTGAACCTTACCGATGAAATCACCGAGAGCCGCGGCTACCCCGACCGCGAGTGCGTGGCGTTGGGTGCGGCGAACATGGTGTCTGGCCTGTGCGGCGGCATGGGCGGCTGCGCGATGATCGGGCAAACCGTGATCAACCTCAGTTCCGGTGGCCGTGGCCGTTTGTCGGGGGTGGTCGCCGGGGTGATGATTCTGCTGTTCGTGTTGTTCCTGTCGCCATTGATCGAGCGTATTCCGCTGGCCGCGCTGGTGGGCGTGATGTTCGTGGTGGCCCAGCAGACGTTTGCCTGGGCATCGCTGCGGGTGTTGCACAAAGTGCCGGCCAGCGACGTGCTGGCAATCATTGCGGTGACCATCGTCACGGTGCTGACCGACCTGGCCATGGCTGTGCTGTTCGGCATCATTGTCGCGGCGCTGAACTTTGCCTGGCAGCATGCCCGGGAGTTGTATGCCGATAGCCATGATGACGGGGAGGGTGGCAAGCGTTACCAGGTGCATGGCACGCTGTTCTTTGCCTCCACCACGTCGTTTCTCAACCAGTTCGACACGCCCAACGACCCTGCCCAGGTCACGCTGGACTGCCAGCACCTGAGCTTTGTCGATTACTCGGCCATCGCCGCCCTTAAAACCCTGCGTGAACGCTATGCAAAGGCCGGCAAGCATTTGCGGGTGGTGCACCTGTCTGAGCGGTGCAAGAAGCTGTTGAAGCGGGCAGGGGAGCAGCATTAACCGTTCAGGGCCGGCTGTTTACAGCTAAAACCGCACCTACCCGCCGCGGTTCTTCTTGACGAAGGTGTCGGCGATGCTGGCCGGTGCCTCGGCATAGCGGGTGAACTCCATGGAGAAGCTCGCCCGGCCCTGGCTCATCGAGCGCATCGACGTGGCGTAGCCGAACATCTCGCCCAGCGGCACTTCCGCGCGGATGACCTTGCCGGCCGGCGTTTCATCGCCATCCTGGATAATGCCCCGGCGCCTGCTGAGGTCACCCAGGATGTCCCCCTGGTACTCCTCGGGTGTGACCACCTCTACCTTCATCACCGGCTCCAGCAATACCGCGCCGCCGTGTTGCGCCAGTTGCTTGGTGGCCATGGAGGCGGCGATCTTGTAGGCCATCTCGTTGGAGTCCACGTCGTGATACGAGCCGTCATACACCGCAGCCTTCAGGTTGATGAGCGGGTAGCCGGCCAGCACGCCGTTCTTCATCTGTTCTTCGATGCCTTTCTGAATGGCCGGGATGTATTCCCTGGGCACCACGCCGCCCACAATCTCGTTGATGAACGTTAGCCCCTCGGTGCCTTCGTCACCCGGCGCAAAGCGAATCCAGCAATGGCCATACTGGCCACGGCCACCCGACTGGCGAACGAAGCGGCCTTCAATCTCGCAGGTGTTGCGAATTTTTTCGCGGTACGCCACCTGCGGCTTGCCGATGTTGGCCTCCACGTTGAACTCGCGGCGCATGCGGTCGACGATGATGTCCAGGTGCAGCTCGCCCATGCCGGAGATGATGGTCTGGCCGGTTTCCTCATCGGTGCGTACGCGAAACGACGGGTCCTCCTGGGCCAGCTTGCCCAGGGCGATGCCCATTTTTTCCTGGTCGGCCTTGGTCTTGGGTTCCACCGCTACGGAAATCACCGGGTCGGGGAAATCCATGCGTTCCAGCACAATGGGCTTGTCCAGGTCGCACAGGGTATCGCCGGTGGTCACGTCCTTCATACCGATCAGCGCGGCAATGTCACCGGCGCACACGTCCTTGATTTCTGCGCGCTGGTTGGCGTGCATCTGCACCATGCGGCCAATGCGCTCCTTTTTGCCCTTGACCGAGTTGAGCACGGCATTGCCAGAGCTGAGCACGCCGGAATAGACCCGGGCAAAGGTCAGCGTGCCGACGAAGGGATCGGTGGCAATCTTGAACGCCAGGGCCGAGAACGGCTCGTTGTCGTCGGCGTGGCGCTCCAGGTGTTGGGTGTCGTCGTCCGGGTGGGTGCCACGGATAGCCGGGATCTCGGAGGGGGCAGGGAGGTAGTCGATCACCGCGTCGAGCATCAGCGGCACCCCCTTGTTCTTGAACGATGAGCCCAGCACGGTGGGCACGATTTCGTTGTTCAGGGTGCGCTTGCGCAGGCCGGCCTTGATTTCGTCGGTCGTCAGCGGCTCGCCTTCCAGAAACTTCAGGGTGAGTGCGTCGTCGGCTTCGGCAGCAGCCTCCACCAGCTGCGCACGCCACTCATCAGCCAGCGCCTGCAGCTCAGCGGGGATGTCCTCTTCGCGGTAGCTGGTGCCCTGGTCGGCGTCGTTCCAGTAGATGGCTTTCATCTTCACCAGGTCGATCTGGCCCATAAAGTGTTCTTCGCTGCCAATGGCCAGCTGAATGGGCACCGGGTGATGGCCCAGGCGCTGGTCGATCTGCTTGACCACCCGCAGAAAGTCGGCGCCCTGGCGGTCCATCTTGTTGATGTAGGCTAGGCGCGGCACATGGTACTTGTTGGCCTGCCGCCACACCGTTTCGGACTGCGGCTCTACCCCGTCGGCGCCGCTGAACACCACCACCGCGCCGTCGAGCACGCGCAGCGAACGCTCCACCTCGATGGTGAAGTCGACGTGGCCGGGGGTGTCGATGATATTGAAGCGGTACTTGTGGGCGAACTGCTTGGCCGAGCCCTGCCAGAAAGCCGTGGTGGCGGCTGAAGTGATGGTAATGCCGCGCTCTTGCTCCTGGGCCATCCAGTCCATGGTCGCGGCGCCGTCATGCACCTCGCCCATCTTGTGGTTGACCCCGGTGTAGAACAGGATTCGCTCGGTGGTGGTGGTTTTGCCGGCATCCACGTGGGCAACTATGCCAATGTTGCGGTACAGCTCGATGGGGGTTGTGCGGGCCATGACAGACTACCTGCGCAGAGGCGGATCCCCCCACGTTAGCAGACGCGGAGGATCCTGCCGTACCGCCTGGCTGTCAGTCGGCCGGGGCCTGCAACTGCCACTGGCCGTCCACTTCGCGGGCCAGGCCACTGGCCGGCAACAGGGCCAGCAGGCGTGGGTGCAGGCTGGCCTCGGTGAAGGTTTTGACGGTGGTCAGGTCCAGCGGGCCGAACAGGCCCAGGTCAGCCTTGGTGTACGACAGCCAGGCCTTTTTCAGTACCTGGGCCACGTCGCTGGCGCAGGTGCTGGCGAAGCGCCGGTGCCATTGGCGGTTGTCGAAGGTAAAGTTGTGCGCAAGGCTGTAGCCGGCCTGGTCCTGGCCTTCGGTGCAGCGGTGGCAGCGGCACGGCCCTTCGCCGAAAGCATTGCGCAGGTAGCTGTTGAAATCCACCACGGGCTTGAGGGACAGGCGTTTGTCCACATCGAACAGGTCGGCGATCAGGGGTTCTTCGGCGCTCACTCGGTATCCTCGTGTGGTGTGGCGTGCATCGGCGGGCACCCTAACAGATCGGGGCAGGCAGATCATCTTTTGCAGGGCTGGCTGCAACGTAGCTGGCCCCGTGATCAGGTCATTAGAGACAACCCCAACCACCTGCCGTACTCTACGCCCCTACAACCGTACCCACCCCCTGAGGTAACCCGTTTGAGCAGCAAGTACCCGTACACCGCCACCGTCACCATCAGCGCCGAAGACCGTGGCGGCGACGCCGAAGCGTCAGAAAATGCGGCCATGCGCGTGGGCCTGGAGGCAGTGACCGAAACCTTGAAGAAGGTGCATTTCGTAGGCACCCTCGCTGCCCCGGAGAAACCAGCCACGCACATCTGCGTCACCCTGGAGAACGGCCTGACCTACTACGGCCCGATCGTGAACGGCCACGCCGAACTCGAAGGTGGCTGGATCGCGTTCGAGTCCGACATGCTCACCCCTGAAGAGCTGGGCCTCTAAGCCTCAGTTCAACGCCGCCAGGCACTGCTTGAGGATATCCAGGCCTTCTTCGAGCACCTCGGCCTCGATGGTCAGCGGTGCCAGCAGGCGGATGATGTGCCGGGCCTTGCCGCTGGGCATCAGCAGCAGCCCCTTGGCCCGCGCCGTTTCCAGCACCTTGGCCAGTTGGGCGGGCGCCGGCTTGCCCTCGGCGTCCACCAGCTCGATGCCACGCATGGCCCCCACGCCGGTCAGCCGGCCAAGCGCCGGGCACAGCCCGCTGGCCTTCCATTGCTCGAACCGCTGCGCAATGGCCTGGGCCTGCTGCTCACCCCAGGTCGCGATGTTGGCGTCGGTCATTTGCGCCAGGCTGGCCAGCGCTGCCGCACAGGCGATCGGGTTGCCGGAGTAGGTGCCGCCCAGGCCCCCCTTGGGCAGCGCGGCCAGCAGCGCCTGGCGGCCAACCAGCGCCCCCAGCGGCATGCCGCCTGCAATGCTCTTGGCCAGCAGCATGAGGTCGGGCTCGATGCCCAGCCGGGTAAAGCCGAAGCGCTGGCCGGTGCGGCCAAACCCGGACTGGATCTCGTCAACGATCAGCAGAATGCCATGGCTATCACAGAAGCGGCGCAGCGCCTGGGCAAACCCAGGGTCCATGGCCAGGAACCCGCCTTCCCCCTGTACCGGTTCGAAAATGAACGCGGCCACGTCTTCTACGGCCAGCTCCACACTGAACAAGCGCTCCATGGCCGCCAGCGCCTGGTCACAGCTAACGCCGGTGTCGGCGCTGGGGTAGGGCAGGTGGTACACCGGGCCCGGTAATTCACCGACCCGCTGCTTGTAGGGCGCCACCTTGCCATTGAGGTTCAGGGTGGCCAGGGTGCGGCCGTGGAACCCGCCGTCGAACGCAATGACCGCGCGCTTGCCGGTGGCCGCCCGGGCTACCTTCAAGGCGTTTTCCGCCGCTTCGGCACCACTGTTGGTCAGCATGCCTGCCACGGGGTAGCTGACCGGCACGAACTGGCTCAAGCGCTCCATCAACGCCAGGTAGGGGCCGTGCGGGGCGGCGTTGAATGCGTAGTGGGTCAGCTGGGCGGCCTGTGCCTGGATGGCCTGCACCACCGCTGGGTTGCAGTGGCCCAGGTTGAGCACGCCGATGCCGCCAACGAAGTCGATGTAGCGCTTGCCGTCGGTGCCCCACACTTCGGCGTTACGGCCATGGGAAAGGGTGATGGGGTGAACGATGGCGATGGACTGGCTGATACTTTCCTGGAGCATGGGTACGGGCACCTGTGGTCGGTCAGGTGCTTATCCAAGCCTTTTGGCCAGCAGCCGCGCAAACGAATTATTCGATTGGGGTCATTCCGTGTATTCCTGCAAAATTAAGCTGAAGGGCAAACTGAGCGCCAGGCTTCTTCGATGCAGTGAGGTTCTGTTAGCCGGTGATGAGGGCATGGGTACCCCTATCATTCCCTGGTGGAATCACATGCTTCTAAAAGGTCGTTTGTTGCCCCCCGTCGCAAGTTGAATACTGGCCCGGATCCATCAAAAGCATGGCCGATCCAGTAGAGGGTTCTCATGGCTTCCCCAAACAATAAGAAACAGCGTTCACTGCAACATGGCCTTACGTCCCGCCAGGTGTCGATGATCTCGATCGCCGGCATCATCGGCGCCGGCCTGTTCATTGGCTCGTCCAACGCGATTGCCACGGCAGGCCCCGCGATTCTCATCTCCTATGCCATGACCGGCCTGCTGGTGCTGCTGGTGATGCGCATGCTTGGGGAAATGGCCATTGCCAACCCCACCAGTGGCTCGTTCTCCACGTACGCCAGCGAAGCCATCGGGCCGTGGGCGGGCTTTACCATCGGTTGGCTGTACTGGTGGTTCTGGGTGCTGATCATTCCGGTGGAGGCCATTGCCGGCGCCGATATCTTGCATGCGTACTTCCCGCAGGTGCCGTCCTGGCTGTTCGCTTTCGTGATCATGCTGGTGCTATCGGGCACCAACCTGGTCAGCGTCAAGAACTTCGGGGCCTTCGAGTACTGGTTCGCGCTGGTGAAGGTGGTGGCGATCATCGCCTTCATCGTGGTGTGCACCCTGGCCGTCACCGGCTTCTGGCCGCTGGCGCAGGTGTCCGGGGTCAGCCGCCTGTGGGACCAGGGCGGCTTCATGCCCAACGGTTTCGGCACCGTGCTGGGCGGTGTGCTGATTACCATCTTCTCGTTCTTCGGTGCCGAAATCGTCACCATTGCGGCAGACGAAACGGCCAACCCTAAGGATAAGATCCGCCGTGCCACCAACCTGGTGGTGTACCGCATCGCCATCTTCTACCTGGCATCGATCTTCCTGGTGGTGTCGCTGGTGGCCTGGAACGACCCCGGCCTGAAGGCGGTGGGTTCGTTCCAGCGGGCACTGGAGGTGTTGAATGTGCCCGGTGCCAAGCTGCTGGTGGATGTAGTGGTGTTGGTGGCCGTGACCAGTTGCATGAACTCCGGCCTGTATACCGCCTCGCGCATGCTCTATTCGCTGGGTGCCCGTGGCCAGGCGCTCAGCGTTACCCGGCGCATCGCCGGCTCCGGCGTGCCGACCGTGGCGGTGGTGTTCTCTACCCTGGCCGGCTTCGCCGGGTGCCTGGTCAACTATGTGTTCCCGGGCAAGGTGTTCGGCTTCCTGCTGTCCACCACCGGTGCCATCGCTTTGCTGGTGTACCTGGTAATCGCCGTGTCGCAGTTGCGCATGCGGGCCCGCGCCGAACGGGAAGGCCGGCCGCTGGAGCTGAAGATGTGGCTGTTCCCCTGGCTGACCTGGCTGGTGATCGGCACCATCGTCATGGTGCTGGGGTACATGCTGTTCAGCGACGCCTACCGCTACGAGACGCTGATGACGGCAGCGGTGACGGCGTTCATTCTGCTGGTGTCGCTGACCCAGCGGCGCGGCGCGCAGCTTGCCCAAACGGCTTGAGGCTTCTGCTTTAATGGGGGCGTTGCGCGCCCCCATTCCAACAAGCACAGGAAGCGTATGAACCACACCCTCACTTGCCTGCAGGCCCTGGCTGCACCAGAAGGTATCTGCTACGGCTGCGGTTGCGCCCACCCCAGCGGCCTGCACGTGCAAAGCCACTGGGATACAGACGGTATTCACCTGGTCTGCCGCCACACCCCCGACAGCACATTTACCGGTTGGCCCGGCCTGGTTTACGGCGGCCTGCTGGCAATGCTGGTGGACTGCCACTCCAACTGGACGGCCATGGCCTACCACTACCGCTGCGAAGGGCGCGAGCCTGGCAGCCTGCCCCGCATCGACTGCGTGACCGGCAGCCTCGGCCTGAACTACCTGAAGCCTACGCCCATGGGCGTCGAGCTGTTGCTCAAGGCCCGGGTAGAGGGGGAAGTGGGGCGCAAGAGCCGCGTGGTCTGCGAAGTGTGGGCCGGCGATACGCTAACCGTCACCGCCGATTCTGTTTTCGTACGGGTAGACACCGCCAAGCTCAGGCTCAAGGCCCACGGGCACAGCTGAAGGCGTTCAGAACACCTGGCTCAACACCCAGTACAGGCAGCCGGCAAGCAGCATGGCGGCGGGCAGCGTCAGTACCCAGGCCATCAGCAGGTTCAGCAGTGTGCGTTTCTGCAGCCCTGAGCCGCTGGCCACCATGGTGCCGGCCACGCCTGAACTCAGCACGTGGGTGGTGGACACCGGCAGGCCGAACATGTCTGCCGCGCCGATGGTGCACATGGCCACTACCTCTGCCGAGGCGCCCTGGGCGTAGCTGAGGTGCTGCTTGCCGATCTTCTCGCCCACGGTAACCACAATGCGTCGCCAGCCCACCAGGGTGCCCAGCCCCAGGGCGATGGCCACCGCCACCTTGACCCACAGCGGAATGTAGCGGGTAGCGTCGTCCAGTGCCGCCTTGAACTGCTTCAACTGCTGGGCAGTGGTGGTATCCAGCGCTACCAGCCGGTTCTTGTCGATCAGGCGGATGCTTTCGCTGGCCAGGTACATGTCATTGCGTATGTTGGCCATGGCCTCGGCGGGTACGCGCTTCAGCGAGCCGTAGCCTGCGACCTGCTCGCCAATCATGCCGCTGAGCGCGGCCAGCGCCGGCAGCAGTTGCGGGCTGGCCTGCGGCTGAATCAGAAACGCCGTGAGCACCTGGCGCGGGTCACCCTGGATGGGCGCGGCACTGCCAAGCGCCTGCCGGGTACCCTGCGCTATGGCAGCAAAGCCCTGTGCCTGGTCATCCGGCATGGTCTTGTTGAGGGCGTAGGCCATGGGCAAGGTACCCACCAGTATCAGCATGATCAGGCCCATGCCTTTTTGCCCATCGTTGGAGCCATGGGCGAATGACACCCCGGTGCAGGTAAGGATGAGCACGCCGCGAATCCACCAGGGCGGTGGCGTGTTGCCCTCAGGCGCCTGGTACAGGGCCTTGCGCTTCACCAGCGCCCGCAGCGCCACCAGCAGCAGCGCGGCACAGGCAAAGCCAATCAGCGGCGAGAACAGCAGGGCGTAGCCCACCTTGCTGGCCTGCGCCCAATCAACGCCACTGGTGCCTGCGCGCCCGTGCATCAGTGCATTGGCCACCCCCACACCGATGATCGAGCCGATCAACGTATGGGACGACGAGGCCGGCAGCCCAAGCCACCAGGTGCCCAGATTCCAGATAATGGCCGCCAGCAGCAGCGCGAAGACCATGGCGAAGCCGGTGGTGGAGCCAACCTGCAGAATAAGCTCTACCGGCAGCAGGGCGACGATGCCGAATGCGACCGCGCCGCTTGATAGCAGCACCCCGAGGAAGTTGCACAACCCTGACCACACCACCGCAACGGGTGCCGGCAGGGCATGGGTGTAGATCACCGTGGCCACCGCGTTGGCGGTGTCATGGAAGCCATTGACGAATTCGAACCCCAGGGCGATCAGCAACGCCAGCCCAAGCAGCACAAAAGGGGTGAAGGTAGTGACCACGGTGCCGCTGGCGGTTACATCCTGCTTCAGGCTCCAGGCGGTGTAGGCAACGCAGGCAAGCAGTATGCCGAAAAACAGCAGTACAGCGGCGCGCCCAGGCCGATGTTGCAGTTGCGGGCGCGAATCACGCTGGGCCAGTTGCGGGTGCATGGCCAGTGACGGGGTTGCCATGGGGGCTCCAGTTGGCATTGGGCGAAGGTGCCGAATGGCCCCCAGCATAAAAACAAACGCTGATGTCACCGTGACCTCGGTCAATGAAATACCCAGGCCAGAGGTGGCAGGTGGTGCTAGGTTGAATCTGAGGATGCCTGCACAATGATGCCCGCACGAACGGTTCGGCTACCGGGCCTTTCACCCTGCAGGTTTTCATAAAGGGCAAGTGAATGGCGCTGCAATTGACCCCCGCCAGTGATCACGACCTGGATTTCGCCCGTAACCTCACCCGGCAAGCCATGCTGCCCTATTACCGGGAGTACGACCTGCTGTGGGTAGAGCAGGCGTTCGACCAGGCCTGGGGCTGGCGCGAGCAGTGGCTGGTCACCCAGGGCGATACGGTGTTGGGTTTTTGCAGTCTGAGCCAGGACCCCCAGGCGCTGTTCATTCGCGAGCTGCACCTGTTGCCAGCGCACCGGGGCCGCGGCGTGGGTGCCTGGGTGCTGGAAACCTTGGCCCAGTGGTGCCGCCAGCGGCAACTGGGCTTGCTGCGGCTGATGGTGTTCCGCAGCAACCCTGCCAGGGGCCTGTACCAGCGCCACGGTTTCGTGGAAATGGGCGAGGACGAATGCTTCGTGCGCATGCAGCGCGTGATCGACCAATAACGCCAGGGTGGCTTGTGGTAGATGGGTTGCATCGGCATAGTGGCCCCATGGACCCATATGGGGGTTACCCCCCCATGCACATGCCAAGGGATAAGGAGAAGCCCGGATGAATGGAATCGGCCCGCGCCTGCGGGAAGAACGTGAAAGGCTGGGCATGACCCAGCGAGTATTCGGTGACATCGGCGGGGTTGAGCCCAACGCCCAGGGCAAGTACGAAAGCGGCGAACGCACGCCGCGTGCGGACTACCTGGCAGCAGTGGCAGCCAGCGGGGTGGATGCGCTTTATGTGCTCAGTGGCCAGCGCACACCGCCCCCGCTGGCGGGCCTTAGCACGGGCGAAACCGGCCTGCTGAGTGCCTTCCGCCAATTGCCGAGCGACGACCAGGCGGCGATCTGGCATCTGTTGGGGCGTTTGGCCGACGACAGGCAAGTGCAGCAGGGCACCAGGCGATCAGGCACCACCCGTCAGCCGTTTCTGACGGAAGCAATGCGCTAGGCCCGCTGTGAAATTTTTTGTTAAGGTGGCGGGATCCAATCGCCCTGCTGAAGAGGTGTGTGCTTGATTAGGGTTTTGGTGGTCGATGACCACGATCTGGTACGAACCGGTATTACGCGCATGCTGGCCGATATCGACGGCCTGCAGGTGGTGGGTGAGGGTGATTCAGGCGAATCGGCGCTCAAGCTTGCCCGCGAGCTGAAGCCTGACGTGGTGCTGATGGACGTGAAGATGCCCGGCATCGGCGGCCTCGAAGCTACCCGCAAATTGCTGCGCAGCCACCCGGACATCAAGGTGATTGCCGTTACCGTCTGCGAAGAAGACCCGTTCCCCACACGCCTGCTGCAAGCCGGCGCAGCAGGGTACCTGACCAAGGGCGCAGGCCTTGACGAAATGGTCCAGGCCATTCGCCTGGCCTTCGCCGGCCAGCGCTACATCAGCCCCCAGATTGCCCAGCAGTTGGCGTTGAAATCGTTCCAGCCCCAGGGCTCGCCGTTCGATACGCTGTCTGAGCGCGAAATCCAGATCGCGTTGATGATTGTCGGCTGCCAGAAAGTGCAGATCATCTCCGACAAGTTGTGCCTCTCGCCCAAGACCGTCAATACTTACCGGTATCGGATCTTTGAAAAACTCTCGGTCACCAGCGACGTCGAACTGACCTTGCTGGCCGTTCGCCACGGTATGGTTGACGCAAGCCTGTAAACCTCATGTCCCAAGTTTTTGATGCCAGCGCATTCCTGGCGACCTGCAGCGGTCGCCCGGGCGTTTACCGGATGTTCGATGCCGACGCGCGGCTGCTTTACGTTGGCAAGGCCAAAAACCTTAAAAAGCGCCTGGCCAGCTATTTTCGCAAAACCGGGCTGGCGCCCAAAACGTCTGCGCTGGTAGGCCGTATCGCCCAGGTCGAAACCACCATCACCGCCAACGAAACCGAGGCGTTGCTGCTGGAGCAGAACCTGATCAAGCAATGGCGGCCGCCATACAACATTCTGCTGCGCGACGATAAGTCCTACCCCTACGTGTTCCTGTCCGATGGCGAATTCCCCCGCCTGGGTATCCACCGTGGCGCCAAGAAGGCCAAGGGCCGCTACTTCGGCCCGTACCCCAGTGCCGGCGCCATTCGCGAGAGCCTCAGCCTGCTGCAAAAGGCATTTTCGGTGCGCCAGTGCGAAGACAGCTACTACGCCAACCGCACGCGGCCCTGCCTGCAGTACCAGATAAAACGCTGCAAGGGCCCCTGCACCAACCTGGTCACCCCCGAGGAATACGCCGAAGACGTCCGCCACTCGGTCATGTTCCTGGAAGGGCGCAGCCAGCAATTGGGCAACGAACTGAACGCCGAAATGGAAAAGGCCGCCATGGCCCTCAATTTCGAAAAGGCCGCTGAGCTGCGCGACCAGATCGGCCTGCTGCGCCGCGTACAGGACCAGCAGTACATCGAGGGCGGCACGGGCGACGTCGACGTCATCGCCGCCTTCGTCAACCCGGGCGGCGCCTGCGTGCACATGATCAGCGTGCGCGGCGGGCGGGTGCTGGGCAGCAAGAACTTCTTCCCCCAGGTGGGCATCGAGGAGGACGTGGCCGAGGTGATGGCGGCGTTCCTGTCCCAGTACTACGTGGGCAACCCCGAGCGCGAGCTGCCGGGCGAGCTGATCGTCAACGTGGTGCACGAAGACTTCGTCACCATCACCGAGGCGCTGCACGCCCTGCGCGGCCGCGAGCTCACCATCAGCCACCGGGTGCGCGGTACCCGCGCCCGCTGGCAGCAGCTGGCGGTGACCAATGCCGAACAGGCGCTCAACGCGCGCCTGGCCAACCGCCAGCACATGGCAGCCCGTTTCGACGCCCTGGCCGAAGTGCTGGGCCTGGACGAAGTGCCCCAGCGCCTGGAGTGCTACGACATCAGCCACTCCAGCGGCGAAGCCACCGTGGCCAGTTGCGTGGTGTTCGGCCCTGAAGGCCCGGTGAAGTCCGACTACCGCCGCTTCAACATCGAAGGCGTCACCGCAGGCGACGACTACGCCGCCATGCACCAGGCGCTGACCCGCCGCTATGGCCGCATCCGCGACGGCGAGGGCAAGCTGCCAGACGTGCTGCTGGTGGACGGCGGCAAAGGCCAGCTGAACATGGCCCGCGACGTGATGCAGGAGCTGGGCTTCAGCGAGCTGACCCTGCTGGGCGTTGCCAAGGGCGTCACCCGCAAGGCCGGCTTCGAAACCCTGTACCTGAACGACGTGCACCACGAATTCACCCTCAAAGGTGATTCCCCCGCGTTGCACCTTATTCAGCAGATCCGTGACGAAGCCCACCGCTTTGCCATTACCGGCCACCGCGCCCGGCGCGGCAAGGCACGGCGGGTGTCCAGCCTGGAAGATGTGGCCGGTGTCGGCCCGAAGCGCCGGCGTGACTTGCTGAAACATTTCGGCGGCCTGCAAGAGCTCAACCGCGCCAGTGTCGACGAGATTGCCAAGGCACCGGGTATCAGTAAAAAGCTTGCCGAGTCGATTTATGCCAGCCTGCATAGCGAGTAGAATGCCGGGTTCAACCCGCAGCCAGTCGTACCGATGAATATTCCAAACCTGCTCACCGTTCTACGCGTTCTGCTCATCCCCATTTTCATCCTGCTGTTTTACATGCCGTACCACTGGAGTTATATGGCGGCCAGCAGCGTGTTCGCCGTAGCCGCCGCTACCGACTGGCTGGATGGTTACCTGGCGCGTCGGTTGCAGCAGAGCACCCCGTTCGGTGCCTTCCTCGACCCGGTGGCAGACAAGCTGATGGTGGCCGTGGCCCTGGTGCTGCTGGTGCAAACCCACGCCAACTTCTGGCTCACCCTGCCAGCGGCCGTCATCATTGGCCGCGAAATCGTGGTGTCGGCACTGCGTGAATGGATGGCCGAACTGGGCGCCCGGGCGCACGTGGCCGTGTCCAACCTGGGCAAGTGGAAAACTGCCGCACAAATGCTGGCGTTGGTGATTCTGCTGGGTAACCCACCGGCTGTTACCTTCTGGGTGATTCTGGGTTACGGGTTGTTGCTGGTGGCGGCGGGGCTTACCCTGTGGTCGATGGTGCATTACCTGCTGGCCGCCTGGCCGCACTTGCGCGAAGGCTCCGAGCAGAAATAAAAGTTTTTTTGAATCAAGGGGTTGACGCCGTTTTGGATATCGCTAAAATGGCACCCATCACGACGCGGGAATAGCTCAGTTGGTAGAGCACGACCTTGCCAAGGTCGGGGTCGCGAGTTCGAGTCTCGTTTCCCGCTCCAGTTATAGATCTGCAGAGTTCAAAGGAAGTCTGTAAGTCGTTGAAAAAAGGGCCGAAAGGCCCTTTTTTCGTTCCAGCGAAAACCACCTGAAACCTGCATAGCCGCGCATTTTGAGACCCGATTTGAGGCCAGCATGGCGTAGACCCCAATTGGGCTTATCGATAGAGCAGGGGCGGTCACGAGGTGAGCATATGGCTTCCGACAGGTACAGGAGGTCATCATTGCTCTTTCGGAACCGGCAATTCGCCATTGGTGTAACTACTAAGGATCAATAGCAAGCCTTAATGTCGAGATGGAGGACGTGCTGCGGGTACAGCACGTCTCGACGCTTGCTAGGACAAATCGAGATCTACCGCCGGCTATGCGACCGGACGCTACCAACGATAGGTCACTGACCCGATCAAGCTTCGCTCGTCGCCATAACGGCAGGTGGTATTGCAGAACAGGTACTGCTTGTTGAACAGGTTCTGCGCCTTGGCCTGTACCTGCCAATGATCATCAACGTCATAGCTGATCAGTGCGTCTATCAGTGTATAGGCTGGGATCTTGCCGTCATAGGCGCTGGGGGTGGTGCGCGTGGTACCGGTGTAGCGAGCACCGCCGCCGATGCGCAGGCGCTCCAGCCCCAGTGCGGCCAGACGGTAGCTGGCCCACAGGCTTGCGCTGTGGTATGGCACACCTTCGATGCGTTTGCCTACGTTGTTTGCGCTCTGGTCTTGCAGCACGTGGCTGTCGGTGTAGGCATAGCCCGCCGTCAGCTCCAGGTTGTCGGTCAGGTTGCCCTTGGCTTCGAGCTCCAGGCCCTTGGAGCGGGTTTTACCATACTGCACGTAGGTATTGGTGAGCGTGTCCAGGCTCAGCGCATTCTTCTGATCCAGCACGTACACGGCGGCGCTTAGCATCAGGTCGCGCCCGGCCGGCTGATAGCGCAGGCCGGCTTCGTACTGCTCACCTTCCAGCGGAGCAAAGGCGTTGCCGAATGCCGGGTTGCTGACACTCGCCGGCTGGAACGACTGGCTGTAGCTCAGGTACGGGGCCAGGCCATTGTCTGCCAGGTACACAAGCCCCACACGGCCAGTGGCTTTTTTGTCGTTGCGCGTGGCACGGGCATCAGTGGCGAACGTGGTGGTCACACTGTTGGCCCAATCTTGTCGCCCGGCCAGTAGCAATACCCATTTGTCGTCGAAGGTGATCTGGTCTTGCAGGTACACGCCGACTTGCCGGCTGTGCAGGTCCGAGCCGCTTTCTGCAGCGGTGTTCACGCCAACACCGGTGGGCACGGGGTTGGCCAGGTTCAGCGGCGGTGCCAGTTGGGCCAGGGTCGCGCTGATGTGGCGGTGCGAGTCGTAGGTCTTGTGGTAGTAGTCTACGCCCAGCAGCAACTCGTGCTGCCAGCGCCCCCGGTTGAAGGTGAAATCCAGGTTGCTGTCGGTAGTCCAGCCGGTGGAGCGCTCCTCGCGCTCACTGTAGCGGCGCAGCAGCTGGCTGCCGACCACGGCCTGCGGGATCAGGTAGTTCCAGTCGGTGTTGGCCTGGAAGTAACGCAGGCTGTGATTGACACTCAAGTGCTCGTTCAGCCGGTGCTCGAAGAGATAGCCCAGGGTATCCATGCGATTGTTGAAATGATCGTAGCCGGGCTCACCGACAAACTGGTCGCGCTCGATCTTGTAGCCCGGCGTGTGGCTGTAGCTGCTCAGGCCGTAGCTCATTGGTGGCGAGAAACCGGTGTAGGTTTCCTGATGGCTGGCCAGCAGGGTCAGCGCGGTATCGTCGTCGGGGCGCCAGGTGAAGGCGGGCGCGATGTAGCGGCGGTCGTCGTCGACGTGATCTATTTGAGTGGCGCTGTCACGCCACAAGCCGGTCAGGCGATAGCTGAACTGTCCTTGCTCATCCAGCGGGCCGCCCAAGTCGAAGGTGTACTGACGGCGGTCATGGTTGCCGACTTCGACGCCGATCTCGTGCAAGGGCGTGGCAGTGGGGCGCTTGCTGACCGTGTTGATCAAACCGCCTGGCGACAACTGGCCGTAGAGCACCGATGCTGCGCCCTTGAGCACCTCGACACGCTCCAGCCCATAGGCCTCGACGCTGCCGTCGTAGGGGTTCGATTGCAGTTTCATGCCGTCGCGCAAGATGCCGCCGGTGCCTGCGCCCACATTGAAACCGCGCAAGGTGTAGTCGTCGGCGGTGCGGCTGAAGCTGCTTGGCTGGCTGCCGAAACCAGGGGTGTACTTGAGCGCATCGGAAAGGTTGTCGCTCTTGCGGTCGTCCAGTTCGGCGCGGGTCACCACCGAAATCGACTGCGGGACTTTTACCAGCGCCGTACGGGTCTTGGTGCCGGCGCTGCTGGCACCGGCCAGGTAACCGTCGCTCTCGACTGCGACCAGACCTGCATTGGCGTTGACGCTGGTGGCATCGAGGGTCAGGCCTGTGCCCTGGGCCTGCTGCACACCGATTGCGCCGCTGGCTGTCTGCATCACACTCAGCCCGCTGCCTTGGAGGCTGCGCCGCACGGCTTCGATCGGCAGCAGGTCGCCACGCACCGCCGGCGCCTGTCGGCCCTCGACTTCTGCCGGGATGAACAACACCTGTCGACCGCTGGCGTGGCCAATGTCGATCAGGGTGTCGGCCAACGGGCCCGGGGCGATATCGAAGGTGTGTACGGCATCGGCAGCATGTGCGGCGACACTGGCCAGGCAAGCGCTGAGTGCCAGCGGCAGCAGGGGAATGGGATGCATATGGGGCTCGGCAAGGTTCTGGATGAAGGCGCGAATCGCGCAGGTCTGCTGGGTATGTGACCTGACCCCGGAAAATTTTAAGGGCACGAACAAAAAAAGTTCAGGCGTGCTCGATACGGGTCCACCAACCCAGGTAGCGCGTCACGCGCAGCGGCAGCATGTCGTGCAGCGCCGCCAGCGCTGCCTGGCTGTCATCCAGGGTGAACACCCCGGAGATCCTGAGCTCGGCGGCGTCGCGCGCGAGTTGCAGGACGCCGCGATGATAAGGGCGCAGATGATCGATCACACTCGCCAGCGACTGGTCATGCACCTCCAGCAGGCCAAGGGTCCAACTGCGTTCGTTGATGTGCTGGCGTGGGACCGCTTGCCACCGCTGGCCGTTGAAGGCGACGCCGTGCCCCGCACTCAGCGCAATCCGCTGTAGCGGCGTACGCAGCTCTAGCGAGCCGCCGATTGCCCAGAGCTGCGGCTCACGGGTTTGCAGCGAGAGCAGGCAGGTGCCGCTGTGCAGCCAGCTTTCGCCCCAAGGGCAGGCCAGCACGAAGGGGCGGGCATCGTCGGCGCGCACCGTTGCCCTCAACGCACCCTTGAGCAGTGATACACGGCGCTGGCTCGGGCCGAAGTCGATGTCGGCTGAGCTTTCGGCATTCAGCAGCAGGGTCGAGCCATCTTCGAGTGTGTAGCTTCTACGCTGCGCGCTGGCCGTACGCAGGTCGCTGCCCCAGCGTGCGTGCATGGGCGCGCCGGGCAAGGTCAGCAAGTGGGTGCCGATGGCGGCTGCGCCCAGGCCCAATGCACCGCGCAGCAGCTGGCGGCGGCCGTGACCCGCGCCGCGCAGGGCCTGAGTGGCGCCGTGGCGATCAGCGAGTGGCGCGAATGTTCGGTCCAGATTCTGCTGTAGCGAGTGCCAGGCTTGTCGATGGCTGGCATCGGCCGCCAGCCAATCCTGCAGGGCGCGTTCTGCGCGCGCGTCGAAACTGCCCGAGGCGCGGCGCGCGTACCATTCGATCGCCTGGGTGGCGGCGGGCGGTAGGCTGTTCATGCGCCTACCCGGTAGCAGGCGGTCAGCCCCTGGACGACATACTGGTGAACGCGGGTGGTGGAGACCCCTAGTTCCTGGGCGATCTGTGCATAGGTCAGGCCCTCGAGCTGGCTGCACAGAAACGCGGCACGCGCCTTGGACGACAGGCCATCCAGCAGGCGGTCGATCTCCATCAGCGTTTCCATGACCAGCCAGTGTTCCTGAGGGGAGGGCGCAGTGGGTTCAGGCTGCTCCGCCAGCGCCTGCAGGTACGCACGTTCGATATCGGCGCGACGCCAACGCGCGAACACCAGGCGCTTGCCAATAGTGCTCAGCAGCGCGCGCGGCTCACGAATGGCCGCAGGATCAGGCATGGCCACCACTTGAGCGAACGTTTCAGCGGCAATGTCCGCGGCATCTTCGCGGCAATGCAAGCGCAAGCGCAGCCGTTCTAGCAGCCATGAATGGTGATCACCGAAGAGCCGATGGAGGATTTGGCTACGCGAGATCGCAGTCGGGGGCGAAGAAGACGTCACGTACGAGCGATACTTTGCTAATGGGAATTGTTATTGATACTGGGGTGATTCCTGCGGGAATGCAAGATGTGTTTAACCCGACATTGACTGCTATTCCGGTCGTAAGCTGTGCTATGACAGATACACTCACGCTCTGAGGGTCGGAAGTGGTTGTTTGCGACCGGCTGCTTTCGACCCATAGCTGTCGGTGTTACCGGCCGTAGCATGATTGAAAAAGATCAATTAGGGACTGCTGGAATGACGCTATGTCTAAGACAAGCATGCGTGACCGATCTACCGGACATTTACCGAGGCGAGGAAAGCTATATCCGTACTTGGGAGCGTGCGCATGAAGCTTCGTGGCGCCGTGACCTGGAGAGACATCTCACGCGATGGGTCGATAACTTCGACCATCTGACAGTCGCTGTCATCGATAATGCTTTCGCAGGCTATTCATTGTGGATTCCAGAGGGCGTCTACTCAGAACTCTGCACCCTTCACGTAACGCCAAGTTGTCGTCGCAGTGGCGTTGGAGCTAGGCATGCTAGATGCGTACATGATCGATGCCGCATGTCAGGGATTTACTCAATTACGGCTGAGTGTACGACCTGACAACCCAGCAAGCGAGCTGTACCAGAAAGCAGGTTTTTCATGCACTGGTATCGGTGCGAATGGCTATCTGACATTCGAGCGTCGAATTTAAGAGCTTTCTGGCGTGCGGTGGGTGCGGGTCGTTCGCTGCTCTCCAACCAAGGCCGCTTCGGAGCCAGATCAGTCTCGCGCGTCCATCCGGGTTGAAAGCGACCGGTGATCGTGCGTCAAAACATATCGAGCTGCATACATCAGTTCACTACCGCTGGCTTCAACCATTTTCGGTGCCAAATACTCGAAATCATGGAGGCCGCCGTGATTTAATGAGACTGATTAGCATTAATCTCGAAATGGAAGCTTCGGCATGCCCGCTACGCCCCCTATCGAACAGCTTTACGTTGAGCACCACAGCTGGTTGCAAGGCTGGCTGCGTATCCGCCTGAACAACGCGACGGATGCCGCAGATCTTGCCCATGACACGTTCTTGCGCATCTTGCAGCGTCGTCAAGCGCCCGTCATGCTGGAGCCACGTGCGTACCTGCGCACTGTCGCTCGCGGCCTGGTAATCGATCTTTGGCGGCATCGCGACATTGAACAAGCATGGCTGGAAACCATGGCTGGGCTGCCTGAAGCACAGATGCCTTCACCGGAGGTCAGTGCTTTGGCCATCGAGGCGCTGATTAGCATTGACCGTATGTTGGATACGCTCCCTGAACGGATGCGCACCATCTTCCTGATGGCCCAACTCGATGGGCTGCCATGTCCGCGTATCGCCGAACAACTGGGCGTGTCGCTGTCGACCATCGAGCGCGATCTGGCTAAGGCACTGCGCCATTGCTACCAGCTAGCCTTCGAGCCCCAACAATGAACACTTCTGGGTTGCAAAGTCTGCCGGATGAGACGCTCGAACAGGCCATCCAGTGGTCTATCCGGATGGTCTACAATCGGCCCGACCCGGCTACGTGCGAGGCTTTCGAGGTATGGCTGAGCCGTGACGAATCTCACCAACTGGCCTGGACCCGTTTGCAGAGTTTGAGTAACCGCTTCGATGGCATGCCCGCCGGAATTGGGCGCCGGGCGCTTGAAAAACTACCGGAGACCCGGCTTCGACGCAGGCAGATGCTCAACTTGCTGGCGCTGTGCGGCGTATCCGCGACGACAGCGTGGACTGCCCGCGACGCCGCGCCTTTGCAACGACTGGTTGCCGACTACAGTACCCGTGTTGGCGAGCATCGGCGCTGGACTCTGAGCGATGGCAGCGTGCTGGAACTCAACACCGACACGGCGGTACGCCTGCATTTCAACGCAGATGTACGTGTGATCGAGCTGTTGCGTGGAGAGCTTTACCTGACCAGTGGAGCTGATGCCGCCAACCCCCGTCACCGGCCCCTGCGAGTTATCAACACCTTCGGTAGCTTCGAAGCGCTCGGCACCCGGTTCGGTGTGCGCCAGTACCCGCACAGTTGCAACCTGGGGGTGAACGAGGGCGCTGTGCAACTGCTACCCCTTAGCGGCAAGGGCGCTATTGCCCAAGCGGGCGAAACCTGGGCAATGGTGGACAACGGCGTGCAGCGCCTACCCGCCAGAGCACAGGAACCAGCCTGGTGCGATGGGCTGTTGATCGCTCGCTCGATGCCGCTGGGGACTCTGGTTGGTGAGCTTGGCCGCTACCGTAACGGCTACCTGGGGTGCGATCCGCGCATAGCGCAACGCAAAATCAGCGGCAATTTCAACCTCGATGATACGGACGCAACGCTGGCCTTCATCGCTCAGACGCACGATCTTCGCTTGCAGACCCTGACTCGCTATTGGATGCGTTTCAGCGTTTGACACGCTCTGGAAGGACGGTTTTTACATCTACAGAAAATAATTTGCGTGATGTGAAGGGATTTCCTTTCTCGCCCGGCATACCCCTCAGAACAACTCAATTGCCAACGAGACTTTCACGTGCCCCAACTGTCCCCCATTCGCATCGCCATCCGCCATGCCGTACTCTGTGCCAGCCTCGGTCTCGGTACCATTCCCTGCCTGACTCAGGCGGCTGAAGCCGGCCAGACCGATATGAGCCATGATCTGACTTTGCCAGCCGGCTCGCTGGATACCGCGCTGACCGCACTCAGCCGTGCCACTGGCCTGAACATCACGTTCGCCCAAGGTGACCTGGCTGGTAAGTACACGCCGGGGCTGCAAGGCCGCTTCAGCAACGACCAGGCACTTCGACAGCTGCTGGCCGGCAGCGGCCTGCATGCCGTACCGCAGCACAATGGCGGCTATCACCTGGTACCGATCCCGGATACACCTGACAACGGCGCCGTGGCACTGGACCCGACAGATGTGGTGGGCGCTCGACTCGGCACCACCACCGAAGGCACAGGCTCTTACACTACTGGCACCACCAGCATCGGCGGCAAAACCCAGAAGACACTGCGTGAGACACCACAGTCGGTCTCGGTCATGACCAAGCAGCGCATGCAAGACCAGAATCTCACCAGCCTGACCCAAGTGCTGGACCAAACCACCGGTATCACCGTAGTGGGCGGCAATGATTCGAAAAACGAGTTCTACTCGCGCGGTTTCGTCATTCGCAGCATCCAGACCGACGGCGGCGCGCCGATGTTCCGCAACGAGACCTACGACTCCCTGCCGGACATGACGGCTTACGACCATGTCGAAGTCCTGCGTGGTTCCGACGGCCTGTACGGCGGCACTGGCGACCCGGGTGGTAGCATCAACCTGGTGCGCAAGCGCGCGCTGGCATACAACTAACTGAAGATCAGCCAATCCGCCGGCAGTTGGAACAACTACCGTACCGAAGTAGACCTCACCGGTCCGTTGGGCTTCGACGGCGCGCTACGCGGTCGCATGGCCATGTCCTACGAGGACAAGGACTACTTCTATGATCGCGCCGATAGCGAAAAACACGCCATCTTCGGCACCCTCGAAGCCGACCTGACACCCGACACGCTACTGGCCGTGGGTGGCAGCTATGAGTGGCGTGACATGGACGGCTACTGGGATCGCGGTCTGGTGCGCTACAAGGATGGGCGCGAGATCAGCACGTCGCGCAGCAAATCGCTCGCTGCGGATTGGTCATCGAACAACTACAAACGTACCGAATACTTCGCCAAAGTCGAACACGCCCTGGATGAAAACTGGAAAGTCAACAGCAGCTACACCAAGACTAAGTTCGACTCCACTCAGGATATTGGTGAAGTGGCCTGGGCCGCCGACCCTGAGAACGCGCGCTCGGCCGACGGCTCGGTGTTCGGCCGCCTGATACGCGGCTACACCAACGAACAGGACTTGTTTGATGTGAACCTCGCCGGCAAGTTCGAAGCCTTCGGCCTGACCCACGAACTGCTGGTCGGCGCCGACTATTCCGAAGTAATGCGCACCTACTCCGACCACAGCGATGCCACGGTGCCCTTCGATGTCATCAATGATGACGCGGGCTCCATTGCCAAGCCTGCCAAGCCGGACATCTACTACTACAACCCCGACTGGAACCAGCGCAAAAGCGGTGCTTACGCCACGTTCAAGGCCCAACTGGCCGAACCACTGCACCTGACCCTTGGCGCCCGTTACTCGGACTACCGCGACTACGTGCGAACCGTCGTGCCGCGCTTCAACATGGATACGCCGGTCAAGGAAAGCAACCGCGGCGAGGTCACGCCGTTTGGCGCATTGGTGCTGGATGTAACGGACCAGTGGTCGCTCTATACCAGCTACGCCGAGATTTTCAACCCGCAGACCGCTTACAAGTCGATCGACGCCCATCCGCTGGACCCGATCGAGGGTGAGACCTACGAGTTCGGCACCAAAGGCGAACTGTTCGGAGGCCGCCTGAACATCTCCTCTGCGCTCTACTACACCAAGCGCGAGAACGAAGCGGTGAGCGTTGGCGGTGGTTACTACGCGGCCACCGGCGAAGTGGTGAGCAAAGGTATCGACACCGAGATCTCCGGTGAGTTGGCACCCGGCTGGCAGGCTATCGTTGGCTATACCCTGAACATCAACAAGCAGCGCACCGCCGGTAACCCAAGCAACACCGGCAAACCGATGAGTTCGCAGACGCCCAAGCATCTGTTCAAGTTCTTTACCACCTATCAACTGCCGGGTGAGTTTGAACGCTGGAAAGTTGGCCTGGGCGCAACCATCCAAAGCGACACCTACAAAAGCGGCACCGTCCAACGGCGCTTGGGTGATGGCAGTCTGAGCGAAGGCGAAGCCTACTCCTTCGACCAAGCCGGCTATGCCGTGTGGAATAGCATGGTCGAATACAAGATCGACGAGCACTGGACCGCACAGGTCAACGCAAACAATCTTTTCGACAAGACCTACTACCAGACAGTCGACGCCAGCGACGGCGGCAACTGGTACGGGGCGCCACGCAATTACATGCTGACCCTACGTGCAACGTTCTGAGAATAACGGAACGGGGCACTACCGTCGTATACGAAACACCTATTCGGGGCCGTTCAGGTCGCAAGCACCCCTTGTGCGGGAGGCTGTCGGCCCTGGAGCGGCTCCCGAGACGGGATAGACAGTTTATCAAGCGAATGGAGATCATCGTGGCTCTCGCGACCGGCAGCTTCGGGTCGAAAGCTGCCAGTCGCTACTGACCGCTACCAACCCATCGCGACGTCCACAGTATCCCGCACACTAGGCACAGGAACATGGAGCACCGGTCTACATCCGCGCATACGCCACGCTTGATTCCCTGTCCCGGTTCCTACTCTACAGCGCGTATTTCTTTGCCCCTGCAACACAGATGACAGCCCCCAGCGTTACCACCAGCATCACCCAGCTGACCTGCTCATGCAGCAGCAACGCTGCCAGCCCAAGCCCCATGAACGGCTGAAACAGTTGCAGCTGGCCCACCGCTGCAATGCCACCCTGGACAAGCCCTCGGTACCAGAACACAAACCCGATCAGCATGCTGAACAGTGAAACGTAGCCGAGGCTGAACCACGCAGGGGCGCTTACCTTGGCGAAGGCATCTGGCGCGGGAAGATTCACGATGGTTAGCAGCAGCATCAGCGGCAACGCCACCAGCAACGCCCAGCTGATCACCTGCCAGCCCCCCAATGTTCGCGACAGACGCGCCCCTTCCGCGTAACCCAAGCCACAGACGACTACCGCTGCCATCATCAGCAGGTCGCCCATCGCGGAAGCCTCACCGCCATTCATCAACGCGTAACCCGCCACGATCCCGGCGCCCATCATCGAGAACAGCCAGAACAGTGGCCGGGGCCGCTCGCCGCCCCGCAGCACGGCAAACCCTGCGGTACACAGTGGCAGCAGCCCCACGAAGACTATGGAGTGCGCAGAGGTGACGTGCTGCAGAGCCAGGGCCGTCAGCATCGGAAACCCGATGACCACGCCCAGCGCGGTTACAGCCAATGGCCACACGTCACGCCGTTCAGGTCGAGGCTGGCGCAGGACCAGCAATAGAAGCGCACCCAACAGGGCGGCAATCGTTGCCCTGGCACAGGTCAGGAACGTTGGTTCGAAGGCCGTCACTGCCACACGGGTCGCCGGCAAGGAGCCCGCGAAGATTGCGACGCCTATGAAGCCGTTGATCCATCCGCTTGTTGATCTTTGCATTGCCCAGCCCTCTGTAAGTGCGGGTTCAGTACATCACTGACGGGCGCAACCGGGCCATGTACAATCCAGTACAGTTTGGTCGAACTGTTATGCACATCAATCCAGCACAGTTGAGGGTGAGATGAAACGCGGTGCAACGCTGATCCGGACAGTCATGGGCGAGGTCCAGTCCAGGATTGTCTCTCGAACCTACACACCGGGTGCGCGTATTCCTTCGGTGCGGGCGATGGCGCAAGCCATGCAGGTATCGGTTTGCACCGTCCTTGAGGCCTACGAAAGGTTGATGGCCGAGGGTGTACTCAGCTCACGCCCTGGCTCGGGCTACTACGTAGCTGGGCCCGTGGCGCCGTTGGCACTGACCGAGCTCGGCCCTAGGCTCGATCGTGAAGTCGACCCACTGTGGATTTCGCGCCAGTCGCTTGAAAGCTCCAGCGAAGCGCTGAAACCGGGGTGCGGGTGGTTACCTGCGTCCTGGATGCACGAAGCCGGCGTGCGCAAGGCGCTTCGAATAGCAGCCCGTTCCGACACACTGCAACTCACCGAGTACGCGTCGCCGCTGGGGCATCCGCCGCTCAGGCAATTCCTGTCCAGACGGCTGGCAGGGAGCGGCGTTGAAGTGCCTCTGGAGCAGATCATGCTCACAGACTCCGGCACCCAGGCCATCGACCTGATTTGCCGCTTTCTCCTGGAGCCGGGGGACACCGTCCTGGTTGACGACCCCTGCTATTTCAACTTTCACGCGCTACTGAAAGCACACAGGGTGAGCATCGTAGGCGTGCCCTACACGCAGCACGGCCCAGACATCGATGCGTTCGGCGCGGCTCTGCTCAAGCACGCACCCAGGTTGTACATGACCAATTCCGGCATCCACAACCCGACCGGGGCCACTTTGTCTCCGGTCACGGCGCACCGGTTGCTGAAACTGGCCGACACCTCCAACCTGGTGATCGTGGAGGACGACATCTTCGCGGATTTCGAGCATACCCCCGCGCCACGGTTGTCGGCCTTCGATGGTCTCAATCGCGTCATCCAGATAGGCAGCTTCTCCAAGACCATCTCCGCTGCCATCCGCTGTGGCTATATCGCCGCCCGTGGCGACTGGATCGAGAGCCTGGTCGACCTCAAGATTGCCACCACCTTCGGGGCTGGGCGCTTGGCCGCGGGCATCATCCATCAGGCGATAACCGATAGCGGGTACCGAAAGCACCTAGAGAGCGTGCGTCTCAGGTTGGCCGAGGCCATGGACAGCACGGTCGCGAGGCTTCAGGCCGTCGGTATCAAGCCCTGGATAATTCCCCGGGCAGGCATGTACGTCTGGTGCCAACTGCCTGAAGGCAAGGATGCCGCAACCTTGGCCCGGGCCTGCCTAAAGGAAGGTGTATTGCTGGCGCCCGGCAATGCGTTCAGCCAGTCCATGACGGCGGGGGATTACCTGCGGTTCAACGTTGCGCAAGCGGAAGACACCAGGATCTACGAAGTGCTGAAACGGGCGCTGGGTGCATAGTCGCGAGCGCTAGTGTGATGACACGACCGGCGAGGGTGTGGTCGGCGCCGGCAACGCATAGGCCTGCTTCATCCGTGCCACTTCCGCCAACGGTGGCCGGCCGAACAGGCGCTTGAAGTTGCGGCTGAACAGCGACCACCTGAAGCATTTAGTGTTTCAACTAAGGGGAGTGCTGGCGATATAAGTGACGATTTTAGCTAATAAAATTCCCGTAGGTAAAAAGTCCTACAACTACCTGGGAAGTTTCCGACGGCACTCCAGCTTGTACATCTTTCCATCTGCACTACTCTCTGAAGTGCCGCAATGACGCGGCATCTTAATGGAGATACAAAAATGAAAATCATCCACATGGAAACTACCCAGCTGGCAAACTTTGCGCTTGTGGTTCAGACGTGCAAGTAACCCCTGAGCGTTGAAAGTTGAAGCGCAGGGCCGCCCTGCGCTTCAATTGGGAGGTTGAATGATAAATAAAAATTGCTTTTTTATAGATTTTCAAGATTCATTAGTGTGCTGGGATTTCAAGCAGCATAAGCAGTACCAACTGTCCAGCGCGCATGCGATTGAAGTGATCAATCACATTTATGGTGGCGCTGATCATGATGACAGCGTTGATGTTATGACTGAACTTAGAGGTATCGGGATCATTGCAGAGGAGGGGGCGCAAACCCATCTGTGGGAATGGGACATCCTTTCACGGATCTTTCATATTGGAACAAAAGATCTCATAACGGACGACCAGCCATCGAATGAAACAGAGTGGGCAGTCCACTATCTTGCTCACTGTGATGAAGCTCTGCAACAAGAGAGATTTTCATCAGACCAGGCCGAGGGTGACGGGTTTGTGTTGCCTCGATGGGATGATAGCGACGAAGTCAGCCGTGTAATGGGGCAGCGTATAACGGTTAGAAATTTTAAAGACGCGCCTGTCTCTTTGGTTGATCTTGGTCGTATCCTTCAGCAAACATTAGGCTTCTCAGTCGGACGTTCTCGGACAGACTGTACGATGACGAGTGACCCGTTTGCCCAGCGTCGTTTGAGCCCGTCTGCAGGTGGACTCAACGCGACCGAAGGGTATGTATATGTCTCAAACGTAACGGGTCTAGACCCTGGCTTCTATTACTATGATCCCCAGCACCATAGCCTACACTGGCGTGGTGAGCTGGTTTCAAAACTCGGCGATTTAGTCGCCGGTCAGCACTTCGTTAATAATGTACCTGTCGGATTATTTCTGACGTCGCGTTTCGACAAGCTGTGGTGGAAGTACAAGCACTCGAGAGCCTACAGGATGGCCCTCATTGAGGTTGGGCATGTTGCGCAGACTTTCCAACTTTCAGCCACTGCAACGGGTATGCAGACTTGGTTAACCGGTGCTCTGAATGACTCGCTCGTTGAACAAAGAATCGCGCTAGATAACCCCTGTGAGCACGTCCTATTTTTCGTGGCCTGCGGATACAGCGAGGGTGCTGCCATACCCGACTGCATGCGTGAGTTATTGACGTCTCGGGAGGCGGATCAAAAATGATGGGTGTATTAAATCGCAGGTCAAGAGTTTTCAAAGCATGGGACTCATCAAGTACAGTGCGCTCGAAAGCCTACTGCTATGAGCTAACGCCAAACGATTTTTCCATCAATGACCCCGAAATGTGGTTCCCGTCGCTGCTTGGTCCTGCATTGAGCCATCCTGCTGTATGTGCCTTGCCGGTTGAGAATAGGAAAATTCTCCATATTCACTATCTATTGTATTTCATGGATTACACGGCTCAACTTGAGATGGGTCAGGTGAATGAGGCTGTTCAGTGTATGTCAGTCGGTGGGCTTAGTGAGTATTTTAGTGCGGAGGACCGTAGAATGGGAATCCAACTGTATGTGGATGAAGGCTATCATGCGCTCTTTTCACTTCATTTGGCAGATCAATTGGCGACTCACTATGCCCTTGATAGGGTGAGTTCTTCTCGAATCTTAAATATGCATAGCCTTATCTCAAGCAGTGCAGAGGTCTACAAAGATCTAACCCGATTCTGTATAGCGTTCGTTTCAGAAACTGTCATTGTTCGCGAGTTGCTTGAGCTGACACGTGATGACCTCGTCAGGCCTGTGGCAAATATGTTTATGGATCACCTGCATGACGAAGGGCGTCACTCAATATATTTTATTGAGTGTTTTCCCATTCTTTGGCGCCAGCTCGGGGCGGGTGAGCGTGATCACGTGGTTGAAACTTTAATTAAGGTGCTGGCGGTATTCAGTCGGCCCGATGCGCGTTTCGGGAATTCGCTTTTCGCCTCGCACCCCACTGTGGCGTCTCACGTGCTTCCCGACCTCAAGCGGGGCTGGGTGCAAAGAATGAGGTCTCTGTCTGCTTCAACAATTCAAGCAATTAGCCGGACGGATATGTTGCGTAATACACATTATCACCAATTGTTCAATTCTGCAGGCTTACTTTCGTGAAGGGCGTGTATCAACCTGTGGTGCGTATCCATTTGCTCGCTCTGTTATTGTTGATGACCTTGATGGGTGTGTTCCCAATAGATGTAATTCTGCCCTCTTTTCCATCGCTCGCGGACAGGTTTGACGTTGATGTGAGTCACATAGCGTACTCAGCGAGTGGTTTTGCTCTCGTGGTCGCGCTGTCACAACTATTGATAGGGCCACTCTCCGACAGGATCGGTCGTAAGCGGCTACTCATGGCTGGACTGACATTAGCCACACTAGGCGCTGTCGGTTGCATGCTTGCGAACCGCTATACGGCTTTCATGTTCTTTCGGTTCGTTCAGGGGCTGGGGTGTGGTAGTTTTGTTCTGAGCCAGGCACTTGTGCAAGACCTGTATGACGGGCGGCAATTAAACGCGGTACGTATCATGCTGACGACTGCAAGTGGGGTGTTCATCTGCTTATCCCCAGTGGCTGGCGTTATGTTGGAGACGTCGTTTGGGTGGCAGTCCAGTTTTTTTGTTTTTATAATGCTTAATCTAGTTGCATTTGTACTGATTATATTCATCCCGCCCGAACATACGGTGGCGGGTAGTCGCGACCCCATCCTTCATGTGTACAGGAAGATGTTGTTAGACAGGGCCTACATGTCTTTGTCCCTGTTATCAGCCGTCGCCTTTGCTTGCCATTTTTCATTCGTTATCGCAGCCCCCATTTTACTCATGGGGACGCTGGAGCTCTCCGCACATGAATTTTCTTTAGTGTTCATGTGCTATGGGCTGTCGTACGTATTGGGGGGCGTGATCGCTGGCTGGTTTAATCGTATGGTCAACCCATTGTTCCAGGTTGGATTAGGGTTGCTGCTGGTGGGGTTTGCCAGTTGTTTGCTCCTGCTTTGGCAGATGACAGAAGGAGTGACCTTAGTGGGGCTGATGGTTCCGATGATCGTTTGTACAGCGGGTACCACACTGGTACGGCCTGCCGCTACCACTCAGGCGTTGTCACGGCACCCCCGTCACGCCGGGGCGGCGTCGGCACTGAACACTACTCTCATGTTTGCGGTCGGTGGACTCGCAAGCACACTAATGGCAGCCATGAAGACGGTGACGCCGATGAACCTTGGTTTCATGTTTCTTGCTTTCTGTATGCTTGGATGGCTGTTGCTTCAGGTGCTCAAGCACTGCCAGCCTACAGCGGTTGACCACCGCACCCAGCGATGCGCTTCTGGCCGCCGCCAATCACGTGGTAACCACAACTCCCTCACAACACCGCCGAAAACACCGAAGCCGTAATCCGCTCACTCAACAATTCCAACGCCCGAATCCCCGCCAACGAGTTCCCCGAGGCATTCAACGCCGGCGACCACACGCAGATGCTGTACCGCCCCGGCACCACCGCGACAATACCGCCGCCCACGCCGCTCTTGCCGGGCAGGCCGACGCGGTAGGCAAAGTTGCCGGCCTCGTCGTACAGGCCGCTGGTGGCCATGATCGCGTTTACCTGCTGGGCCTGGCGGGGGGTGAGGATGTGTTCGCCGCTGTGTGGGCAGTAGCCGCTGTTGGCCAGGAAGGCGAAGCCGCGGGCGACGTCTGCGCAGTTCATGGACAGCGCGCAGTGGTGGAAGTAGCTGCCCAGTACGGCGTCCACGTCGTTGTGGAAGTTGCCGAAGGCTGTCATCAGCCAGGCCATGGCCGCGTTGCGGGCGCGGTGTTGGTATTCGGATTCAGCGACCACGGCGTCGCTGACGATACGCGGGTTGCCTGCCAGGCGGCGGACGAAGTCGCGCATCGACAGGGCGGGTGTGGCGAAGCGTGACTGGTTGATGTCGCAGATCACCAGGGCGCCGGCATTGATGAAAGGGTTGCGCGGGCGGCCTTTCTCCACCTCCAGCTGTACCAGCGAGTTGAACGCCTGGCCGGAGGGCTCGTAGCCCAGGCGGGACCAGATGTCTTCGCCGCTGTGGTTGATCGCCTGGACTAGGCTGAACACCTTGGAAATGCTCTGGATGGAGAATGGCGTATGTGCGTCGCCAGCGCAGTGCAGCTGGCCATCCAGGCTGTGCACGGCGATGCCCAACTGGTTGGGATCGACCTGGGCGAGGGCGGGGATGTATTGCGCGACCTGACCTTGGCTTAGCAGGGGGCGGACCTGGTCGAGGATCTCTTGCAGCATGTCTTGCATCGCAACGGCCTTGGCTACGAGGGGGGAGTAGCCATAGACGATGCTGATAGCCGGTAGGGCACGCTTCGGACCGACGCGTGCCCTACCGGCTACCTGTCAGCTGCCAGTATGGGGCAAAGGCGTCAGCCCGCTGTCTTTTATGGCATTGTCCGCTTTGGCAGAGGCCATGTAGTCGAGCAGTTTCTGAGAGGCATCGTGATGCTGGCTGTTCGAAACAATCGATCCAGAATACAGGGTCATTTTCTGGGCCTCTTCCGGGATCAAACCCACGATGTCGATACCAGGCACTGGCTTCAACTCGCTCAGTTGCTGGAACCCAACCTGTGCCTGACCACGTGCAACCACGCTGCCAACAGGTTCTGCCGGAATCATGTGAGCCTTGCTAGCGAAATCATTGCCTAAAGCCATGCTTGGGAACAAGGTCTTGGAAAGGTACACCCCGCTTGCGCTGTCAGAGTAGGCCACCGAGCGGCTGGCAAGCAAAGCCTTGCGTAAGCCCTGCATGGTGGAAATATCAGGTTTAGGCTCGCCTTTGCGTACGGCCATGGCAATGAAGGATTTGCCTAGATCAACGCGGCTAGCCTTGTCTGCCTTGCCATCGGCCACCAGCTTGTCCAGTGCAGAGCCTACCATCAATACCACGTCCGCTTGTTCGCCGCGCGCCAGCCTGTTAGGGATCGCCTGCTTGGTTTCACCCATGGAAGGTGCCGCCAGTATATTCAGTTTGACTCCATATTCGTGCTCGTACACAGGTGCCACTTCACGTATAGCACCCATGATGCCACCGGAGCTGAGGATAGTCAGCGTGGTGGTGGGGGGCTGCGGGGACTCGGCGGCCGAGCAGGTGAATGCTGCCGCCACTAACGCTGTGCACATCAAACTTTTGAACATGGGAATGTTCCAACTGGTTAAAAGTCGGATCTTAGACAGTCAGGTGGAGTAGATGGGTTAACGGGCTATTAAAGATGTTTCATAAACGCGTTTCAGATGGCCTATGCGCTGGGCCCACGTTTACTACCCACAACCGTGCCGGCGTTCATCCACCTCCAAGGTCAACGGTTCGGCCATTTTTCCAACAGAATGGAAACGAATTTTTCTGCCGCAGGAGATAACGATGCGCCGCGCCGATACACCAGGCCTAGCGTGCGGGTGACCTGGGGCTCCACCAACGGCACGCTCACCAAGGTAGGGTGATCGGCGGTTGGCATGGCCAGGCTGGGCATGGCCGAGACACCTAACCCGGCTTCTACCATGCCCAGGGACGTCGATAAGTGCTGTACCTCGTAAAACCACTTCGGGCGTAAACTCAGGCCCGACAGTGCATGGTCGAGCAACATACGATTGCCACTTAGCCGCCCGACCCCAATGAGCCGATAGTCAGCAAGCTCGGCCCAGGTCACTGCCTCTCGATTGGCCAGCTTGTGATCACGTCTGCATGCCAGCACGAAGTGCTCCTGCACCAATGACACGAACTCTATATCCGGGTGCTGCCCGCTCATCATGTTGATCCCGAAATCCGCTTCGCCTCTTAGCACCGCTTCCAAACCATCATTCGCGCTTAAATCCAGCAAACGTATGCGGATTTTGGGGTAGCGGTCGTTGTAGTCGCGGATCACGGTCGGCAAGAAATAGAACGCCGCCGTTGGAATGCACGCCAAGGTGACCTGCCCGGTCTGGCGCTCGGCCAGTTCTCGAATGCTTAAAATCGAGTCTTCGAAATCGTCGAGCAGGCGACGGGCCTTGGGCAGAAAGTCCCGTCCAACGCTGGTCAAGCTCACCCGGCGCGTCGTGCGTTCGAGCAGTGACGTGCCGAGCCCTTCCTCCAACTTTTTTATGCGACGGCTCAACGCGGGTTGTGACAGGTGGAGTACCTCAGCAGCCTCATGAAAGCTACCAAGTTCGGCGATTTTCACGAAAGATCGAATGTCTTGAAGCTCATATTCCATCAGTCAGCCTGCTCGGTGGGGACGATAATTGTTTTGTTAAACGCAATAAAAGCGACGATATTTGCATTGGAATGATTTATCCATCCCTGTCACTCTTTTGCTCACGGCATCAATGATGTCCATTGATCAACAAGAGTGCGATAACATGCAACGTATTCCTTGCGTACTCATGCGCGGCGGTACCTCCAAAGGGCCGTTCTTTCACGCATCCGACTTGCCTGCCAATGTGGTCGAACGCGACGAGTTACTGATCAGCCTGATGGGTTCAGGCCATGAACTGGAAATCGACGGAATTGGCGGCGGCAGCCCCCAGACCAGCAAAGTTGCCATCATCAGCCCCTCCAGCCATGCTGATGCCGACGTGGATTACTTGTTTGTCCAGGTCATGGTCGCCCAGCGCCGCGTGGACACAGCGCCTAACTGCGGCAACATGCTCTGTGCGGTGGGGCCGTTCGCCATTGAGCAAGGGCTGGTGAAAAGCCAGGAAGGCAAAACACTGGTCCGTATCCGCAACTTGAACACCGGCACCTTCGTCAATTCCCTGGTGGAGACGCCGGGCGGCGCTGTCCGTTATGAGGGCCGTACCGCAATTGATGGCGTACCGGGCACTGCCGCCCCTGTGCACCTTACGTTCCTCGATGCCGTCGGCAGCAAGACAGGGAAACTCTTTCCCACCGGTCAGGCAAAAGATGTGATTGATGGGGTACCTGTAACCTGTATCGATATGGCCATGCCGATGATGGTAATCGAAGCAAGTGAATTGGGCATCACCGGCTCTGAGACTGCCGCAGAGCTGGACGCCAACGCGCCGTTGCTCAAACGCCTGGAAGCTTTGCGCCTGAAAGCGGGCAAGGCGATGGGCCTGGGTGACGTCAGCAATATGGTCATTCCCAAACCGGTCTTGGTTTCCAAGCCCCGTTACGACGGCACACTTCAGGTTCGTTACTTCATGCCGCATAACTGTCACCGTGCCCTGGCTATTACAGGGGCAGTCGGTTTGGCGACGGCCTGCGTCAGCCCCGGTAGTGTGATCGAGGACTTACTGGGCAAAGAGGCGCTCGGCCTCAGTGAAGTGCGGCTTGAGCACCCAAGTGGTGGCATTGACGTCGCGCTTTCACGTTCGGGTGCAGATGGCAAGACCCTTCAGGCCTCTGTAGTCCGGACTGCCCGCCGCCTGTTCTCCGGGTTTGTATACGCACCTACGTTCCGCAGGCTGGCAGGCTGAGCCACGCTGTCTGCCGCCGAACGTTGTTCCAAGCGCATCCGCACAATATGAATAATGGGTGATGCCTCATGAAACTTGCCAAATCGCTTTACTTCCAGATCCTCTGCGCCGTCCTGCTGGGCGTATTGGTTGGGCACATCTGGGCGCAACAAGCCGTCGCGCTCAAGCCGCTGGGCGATGCTTTCATCAAACTGGTGAAGATGATGATCGCTCCCGTGGTGTTTTGTACCATCGTGACCGGTATTGCCGGCATGACGGACAAGCGGTCTTTGGGGCGCTTGATGAGCAAAACGTTGCTCTTGTTCCTGGGTTTGACGATCGCCAGTCTCATCCTAGGGCTGGTGGCGGTTTACCTGTTCAAGCCCGGCGTGGGCATGAACATTGACCCTGCCAGTTTGAGCACAAAAGGGCTGGACCAATTCACGGCATCGGCGGCAAAGCTGAGTGTCGTGGATTTCTTCATGCATATCATCCCGGACACGTTCCTGGGCGCCTTCACCAAAGGTGAGGTGCTGCCGGTCCTCTTCATCGCGGTATTGAGCGGGTTCGCCTTGTCTTCAACGGGCGAGAAGGGCAAGCCGGTACTGCATGTGCTTGAGGCCACGTCCACCATGGTTTTCCGCATCTTCGGCTACCTGATGCGCTTTGCGCCCATCGGAGCATTTGGTGCACTGGCATTCACGGTGGGGCAATACGGTATTACCTCGCTCGGTTCGCTGGCCAAGCTGATTGGAACACTCTATATCGCGTGTGCGTTCTTCGTGATCGTGGTGCTTGGCGCCCTGTGCCGTGCCCATGGGTTCAGCCTGTGGAAGCTGCTGCGATATTTCCGTGAAGAGTTCCTGGTCGTGCTCGGTACATCGTCAACCGAGCCCGTCTTGCCGCGGATGTTGGAAAAACTCGAAAAACTGGGTTGTAAAAAAGGTGTGGTTGGGCTGGTTTTGCCGACCGGCTATTCTTTCAACCTAGACGGTACTGCGATTTATCTTTCACTGGCGGCCGTGTTCATTGCACAAGCGTGCAACATCGACCTGAGCCTCGGCCAGGTGGTGACGATGCTCGCGGTCATGCTGCTGTCTTCCAAAGGTGCTGCAGGCGTTACGGGCAGTGGCTTTGTGGCGCTGGCATCGACATTGACAGTGATGCACGATATTCCTCTGGCAGGCCTCGCGTTGCTGATCGGTATTGACCGATTCATGTCCGAAGCCAGGGCACTGACCAGTCTGGCCAGCAACGCTGTGGCGACGGTGGTCATATCGATTTCCGAAAACGCCTGTGACCGCCAAACCTTGCTGGAGCGCCTGAATGGACAGCCGGCAACCGAACAGGTGCCTGCCCCGGCTGTTACAGACTGGTCGGCCGAGCCCAACCGCTTAAGCTAATCCATTACCCCTGAATAATGAACTTGAACCTCACCCGGCGTTGCCGGGTGAGGGCAGGGCTCGTCTGCACGTTAGACAGCCATACGGCGTATAAAAACAAGAGAGAGAAATCATGCTAGCACTCCTGGGACTGGTCATGGTGGTGACGTTCACCTACCTGATCATGAGCAAGCGCCTTTCCCCTATCGTTGCACTCACTGTAGTGCCCATCGTCTTCGCTGTGATTGGCGGCTTTGCCCCCGATCTCGGGAAAATGATGCTCGACGGCCTGAAGATGGTCGCGCCGTCTGCCGCACTGTTGCTGTTCGCCATTCTGTTTTTCGGCTTGATGATCGACGCGGGTCTATTCGATCCCCTGATCCGCAAGATCCTCAAGCGTGTTAACGGGGACCCTGTCAAGATTGCGATTGGTACGGCGTTGCTTTCGTTGGTCGTTGCGCTGGACGGCGACGGCACTACGACCTATATGATCACCTGTGCTGCCATGTTGCCCCTGTACAGGCGCATCGGCATGAACCCCATGGTGCTGGCCACCGTGTCTATGCTCTCCCTCAGTATCATGAGTGGCATGAGCCCTTGGGGTGGCCCTGCGACCCGAGCCATTGCTGCACTTGGCCTGGATGCCACGGAATACTTCATTCCCATGCTTCCCACCGTCATAGGGGGCGCCCTGTGGGTCGTATTCACCGCTTATTTGCTGGGCCGGGCTGAACGCCGTCGAATCGGTAATATTGCGCTCGAGTCCGGTGGCGGCAATTGCTACATCAAGGAAATTTTGGGTGACAGCCCCAACAAGCGCCCCCGTCTCGCTTACGTGAACCTGGTGTTGGTGATTATCGTGATGACAGCCCTGGTCATGGGAATCATGCACGCCGCCATTTTGTTCATGATCGGCTTCGTCGCGGCCCTCATGTTGAACTATCCCCAGCTGGACGTGCAGAAAGAACGGATTCTAGCGCACTCCGGCAATGCGATGACCGTGGTACTGCTGGTGTTCGCTGCAGGGATATTTGCCGGAATCTTTTCGGGCACCAAAATGGTGGATGCTCTTGCCCAGACGCTGGTGGACTGGATTCCGGACGCGTGGAGTCACTGGTTCCCGCTGGTCGTCGCAATCACCAGCATGCCCCTCACATTCGTACTGTCCAACGATGCCTAGTATTTCGGCGTGGTGCCCATCCTGGCTAACGCCGCCGCGGCCTACGGCATCGACCCGGTCGAGATTGCACGTGCCTCCGTGCTGGGCCAGCCCGTACACCTTATGAGCCCTCTCGTGGCCTCCACGCTGTTGCTCGTGGGCATGGTCGACAAGGACATCGGCGACTTCCAGAAAGCCACGGTGAAGTGGGCGGTACTCACGTCGCTCGTTATAACCGCGCTGGCGTTGCTCACTGGCGCGCTTTCATTTTTTGTCTGAATAGAACCGGGCGCTTGCCGGGCGCCTGGCGACAACGATCTTAAAACAACAATAGAGTACCGATCATGTCCTTGATAATTCGCGGGGCCACCTGTGGCCTGCTGTGCGGTTGCCTGCCGGTTGCTAACGCAGCTGGGTTTATGGACGACAGCAAACTCAAGCTGCAACTGCGTAATGTCTATTTCAATGAAAATTTCCGCGACGAGCAGGGGATGAGTGCCCGCGCTGCAGCCAATGCCAAAAGCGAGCGCACGGAATGGGCGCAGGGCTTCTTGCTCGATTTTCAGTCCGGCTTCACCCCGGGTACCCTAGGGCTTGGGGTTGATGCATTGGGTTTGTTTGGCGCTCGCCTGGATTCGGGGCGAGGCCGCAACGGCACCGGACTTTTGCCAGTGCATGATGACGGTCGTGCCGCCAGCGAGTTTGCCAGTGCCGGGGTCACGGCGAAGGCCCGCCTAGGCAAGACGGTGGTCAAGCACGGGACATTGCTACCCAAAACCCCGGTGCTGGTGAACAATGATGCGCGCTTGTTGCCACAAACGTTCGACGGTACACAGCTGACCAGCACGGATATCGCCGGCCTGACCTTTACAGCAGGCCATCTTGATCGCTTCAAACAACGCGACTCGTCAAATACGATGGGCTTGTACCTTGACGGTTACAGCGGGGACAAGTCTGGAGACTTTAGCTTTGCAGGTGCCGACTACACCCTCACTGAACAGCTTCGGCTGAGCTATTTCCATGGGCAGCTCGAGTATTTCTACCGCCAAGACTACGCTGGCCTTGTCCACGACCTGCCGTTGGCTGGCGGCGTTCTAACTACCGACCTGCGATACTTCAAAAGCAAGAGCATGGGCGCAGCGTACGGTGGGCCTATCGACAATGACATGTTCAGCGGCCAGGTTTCCTACGCGCACTCCGGGCACACATTCGGTGCTGGCTACCAAGTGCTCGATGGTGAGGCCGGGTTGCCTTATATCAGCGGCGCCACAGTGTACTCATTCAGCAACGTGGGTATCGGCAAGTTCATCGAAGAGGAAGAGAAAACCTGGATGGCAAGTTATGCGTATAACTTTGCTGCCGCGGGTGTCCCAGGCCTTACATTCATGACTCGATACCTAAGTGGTGACAACGGCCGCTCAGGCCATGCTGGGCTTAGCGAGTGGGAGCGCGACATGGAAATCGCCTATGTGGTGCAGGCCGGCCCTGCCAAAGGATTGGGGGTAAAGTACCGCAACTATGTCTACCGCGCTGATTATGCCCGAGGACGTGACAGTAACCGGCTGTACTTGACTTACGATATCGCTATTTGGTGAGTCGCTGATCTTGGCTTCCCTTCTGTTGCGGCGAGTATTGCGGCTGCTTTGGAGGGCGAACAGGCTTCTAGGGCATGGGTTTCAGGCCCATAGCCCAAAGAGCACCAGCACCGCCACACCCAGCCCCACGGCAACCGAACACCCACCCAACGACAATGCCGCCCTGCCTTGGCGGTACCAACCGTCATGCCCCAGTTGCCGTGCCGGGGCCAGCAGGCTGCGCCAGCGCAGCTCGGTGTCGTGGAAGGCTTGCAGGTGGGCGGGGTGTGCATCGAGCCAGCGGCGGAAGTCGATGCGTTCGCAGGCGGATACGTCTGGGCTTTGCAGGCGTACGTACCATTGGCCGGCAACGCTCGCCAGCACGTCACGGCGCGGCAGGCCGGCGTGCAGGGCTTGGGCCATGTGGCGCTCGATGCTGCGCACGGGCAGGTCGAGGCGGGTGGCGATACGGGTGAAGTCGAGCTGGTCCAGGCGGCTGAGCAAAAACACCTGTTGTACCCGCCGGGGCAGCCGCTTCAATGCGTGTAATAGCGCAGTGTCCGCATCTGCGGTGGCAGGGGTTGGGTCCTCGAGGCGCAGCAGCAGGCGGGTCATGGACAGCTCCTTGCTGATAAGGGGAGGGGCGTGATGTCTTCCGTGATGGGAGTGAGCGTAGGTGAAACGAGATTGATTCTCAAGTGCTGATTCAGCAAAGTTTTGTAATGAGCGTTCACGCTCTGAAACACCTTTGCTATCATCCGCGCCATCACGATCTTCATTAGCCTGAAGAGCCAAAAAAAAGACCCGGCAAAAAGCCGGGTCAAAAACCGTGATTAGCCTGATGAGGAGATAATCTGAGAGCGACCTAAGCTCCAGATTATCCAGCTGATCTCGCGATCAGCTGAGTGCAATAATAATCGTTATCATTTGCCAGTCAAATGATTTTTTGTTCATCCGGTAAAAAAAATCACCGGAGCGCTTCCTTGTCCCGGCAATCGGGGCCATTGCCGTAACGCGGCCACCACGTTTCCCTTCTTGCTACCCGTCTGTTTCCAGCCCGCGCCTGTGCTCCAGTAGTGCGCGCGCCATGTCCATCATGTGCATCAACGCAAACGTGAGCTCCCGCTGGCTGCCATGCTGGTGCGTGGCCGTTTCCTGGGCTGTTGCGGCGGCGCATCGCAGCAGGGCGATGGCGTGCTCCTGGGCCTGCTCGCTGGTGACGCCTTCATGCAGCGTCCAGATTTTGTTCTCCAACGTGGGGCGTGGAGGGTTGGGGTTCAGGTAGTAATCGAGGGCGCGGCGGGCTGCTTCGCTGTCGAGATCTGTTTCGTCGTTTTTCGATGGTTTCATCGCGATACCTTATGAGTTCTCGTCAAACACACAGAAACCTTAGGATAGGTCAATCTGTACTATTTGGCGGCTTAAAAATAATTCAGATTGTGTATTGCTGGCAGTAATACAGTCCGTATTGTTTCGGCCATGGAAAACTGGAATGCATTTCTCAAGCGCTACAAGCGCGAACATAACCTCAGCCAGCTGAAGTTGGCCGAGCGCCTTGGTATGACTCAAGGCGGTGTGGGTCATTGGCTGCGTGGCACGCGACGGCCGACTCTGGAAACCATCAATGAAAAGCTCGAAAAGCTGGGACTCATCTATCTCGAAGCGCAAGTGATGGTGGTTGAGCGCGATATCGTGCGCGAGACATCACCACACTATGGGCCGGCACGGCCGATTTCCCCCCAGGCACTGCTTTACGCCAGCTTCAGGTTTCCAGTGCTGGCATGGGCTGACCTGCAAGGGCCGCTTCCGGACGCCAGCGAAGTCCACGAACAGACTGATTACATGCCTGCGGGCAACGCGTTCTGGTTGGCTGTTGAGAATGACTCGATGAATGCAACTAGCGGCCAGAGCGTGCCTGAAGGTATGCGGGTACTGGTTGACACAGGGCTTGATGCGAAACCAGGCAACCTGGTTATCGCGCGGCAACCTGGGCGTCCCGCGGTCTTGCGCCAATTGGTGGAAGAGGGCGGTGACAAGATGCTCAGGCCTTTGAATGCGCGGTATCCCACGGTTTTGTGTGAGGACGGCTGCGAGTTCCTGGGTGTGGTGGTGCGTGTGCACGGGTCGTTTTGACGGGTGTGCTGTTGGCGCCGTGCCGGCGCATCGCGAGCTGCGCTCGCTCCTACGGGTGCCTCGGGCCATTTTCTGCAGCGCTATTTGCCGGCGAACTCCTGGGGGCGCAACACGATCTTGCGCCGTACCCACAAGGCGGTCGCGCGCGCCCGTCACAGGCGTAACTGGCCCAAAACAACCGTAGGAGCGAGCGCAGCTCGCGATGCGCCGCGCGGGCGGCGCT